>NZ_JAFQSO010000005.1 GCF_017409525.1 Methanobrevibacter sp.
TAAAAAGAATATTCAACGGAACAAACCGAAGCAGAAGCCTACAATTATCAAATAAAGAAACAAAACTCAAAAATACAATCCACAACATCTATCGATCAACTCAAATTCAATAAAAATGAGGATTTCTACAAAGCCAAAATATTAAAAAATCTAATGGAGTAAATGAAAAATGTTCAAAATCTAATAATTTCTGCCAACACTCATATCCTTAAAAAAAAAATAATGGGTTAGAGATTAGATCTCTAACGTCTAACTTTTAAAGTTGCTTTTACAGTATCACTCAAGTAGCTTACTTTGATTGTGTATTTTTTACCTGCTTTGAGTTTTTTGATGGCAGCCTTTTTGATGGTTACCTTAGCAATTCCGTACTTGCTTGTCCTTCCTTTGTAGGTTTTGCCGTTGACCTTGAATTTGACAATCTTGCTTTTTATGGCTGTTTTTCCTTTCTTGAGGGTTGCTTTCAATACAAGTTTTTTGGCTGACTTTTTGACTTTAACTGTTTTTGTGGTTTTCAATACCTGTTTAACAGTTAATTTGTTTTTTACAGTTTGACCTTTGTATTTTGCAGAAATTGTGTATTTTCCAGGAGTGATCTTGTAAGGTATTTTCAAGGTTGCATATCCGTAGGCATTGGTTTTTACTTTAAATGACTTTTTGCCTATTTTGATGGTTACGCCTTTGTTTTTGCCGACAAAATTTCCGTTGTCATCTTTTACTCGCACTTGGTATTTATGTCCGTCGTAATAGTACATGTTAAGATTTTTATTTCCAACGAATCTGGAAACGATTTTGACTGTAAATCTTAGTTTTTCACCAGTATTTGGATTTACAAGGTCAAGGTAGTGTTTTCCGATTGAATTTTTTGCCTTGATTGGTATGGTTAATATACCTTTTCCATTGGTTTTTGCTCCGAAAATTTTTTTATTGTCGAATTTGGCAGATATGGCAGCGTTATTGAGAGGTTTTCCATTTGAATCAAGGACCTCTAGAGATAAAGAGCCTGATGCATCATATGCCCATGTCAAAGCTTTTTCGTCGACAACGCGAATGCTTGGATTTACAATGACCGCACTTGAAAATGTTTGGTTTTTGTAGGTTATGGTTACCAGGTATCCCCCTTTCGGTAAAACTCCTAGTGAAATGCTTCCTGTTCCATTAACAATGTCTATAGTGTAATTGGTATTGTTGAAGCTAGCGCGAATGCTGTCGGCTTCAAAAACATTGTAAACTGTGAATATAGTTTCATTTTGATTATAATCTTTTTCAATAGTTTTGGTAATTTCCGGACTGTGATAGGTATATACTTTAACCGGAGCAATTTTATCTTGGCCTGCAAGGTCAATTATCTTGCCGTTACTGATTATATAATTCACATTAGGCACTGGAATGCTTCTTGTTGTTGTGGAAATCGGCACTGACGCGGATTTTATTCTGATTTCAAATGTTGAATTTGAATCTACTGCAATGTACTTGTTCAATTTAACTGTTTCATATCCTGCATGACCAGATTTTCCGCTTTGGCTGTAAACAACATGATCATTGACATATACTGAAATGGTATATGGACTGCCGGCAGTTTCAAAGTAGGTTCCGACAGCAGCAATTATGTCTCCGTTTTCGCTGATATATTTCTGTCCGTATGTATCGTATTCAAGAAATGTGTACCTTCCAACGGCTTCATTTTGATAAAGTGTCTCATAGTACTCAACATTGTCGAATGTGAATCCAACTGCATCTGTAACTAATGATTTGTCATAATAGGAAAGATAGAAATATCCTCCGTCTCCCCATTGGCTTCCCCAACTGTTTTTACAAATCCATGCACCGTTGCCCGGAGCTTTAGTTGAAAATTTGTTTTTTGAGAAATTATCGTCCCATCCGACTAATGTAACGTAATGGTTTCCGAAGTATTCCTTGTTGTAAACTGACTTGTACACGTTACTGTAAGAGCTGTCCTGTGAACTTGCACCATATACGAACAGGTTCATTGCCCCATATTTTGTTAAGTATTCCTTAATGGCATTCTTGTTATTTATATTTATAAAAACAGCATTTACTGTGTGGATTGCATTAGGACCATATTGCAAAGTGGACACTTTTCCAAGCTCATCGTAAAAATCATCAGTTGTGTTGATTGCTCCCAGCCAGCTTACAAAGTATCCGGCAGACATAAACATGTTTCCAGACTCAGTTGTAGCTGTTTGTCCGTATTCTGAATAAGGCAGGCAGAGGTTTTGAATATTGTTTTCGGAAAGGTCCAGTTCTATTCCTGTTGCAATTAAGTATGCTGATTCGAATGCGCCTGCTGCTCCAAATGCCCAGCATGAACCCATTGTGCCCTGGTTTTTAACAGGAGTGACCAATCCCAAATCATTTAGATTGAAGTAAGAATCTTTAGCGGAACCGTTAATATACTGCGGGTTCAATATAATTTCTTCACCGTTGTGTCTGATGAGATAAGGTATTTGCTTGTCGTTTATTGTGGCTGAGTATTCTCCGCAGTTTGTTATCTCACAGCCCATGTCATCGAATCTGGTGAATAGATTATTGTTTTTGAACTGAGTATTATTGATTTTGTAAGTAGAGGTATAACTGTAAATCGCTTCTCCTGTGCCTGCGACATTATCTGCAAATGTGGAATTGACAATAATTGCCTCTTCAAAGTCAAGATATACGGCTCCACCGTATCCGTCAATTTCATGTGCTCTGTTGTTTGTAAAGGTGCCATTGCTGATTGCAACATTTGCCCCTGATGTGAAGACTGCTCCTCCGTTTTCAGATGCGATATTGTCTGTGAACTTGGAGTTTAGCACACCGAGGGTTCCTCCAAGCTGAACAATTGCTCCTCCAAATTCTGCAGTGTTTTTGTTAAACAGAGTATTTTCGATTACAACAAATCCTTTGCCTTTAGTATCACTATCGGATGCGATATCTGCAAAAATAGCTCCACCATTTCTTCCGGCACTGACGTTTGTAAATTCACAGTCATTGATTAATAATTGAGGAAACATCTTTTGACTATCGGCTTTTACTGCAACGGCGCCTCCAGTTGCAATTGCACTTAAGTTAATGAATTTTGATCTTGTGATATTTGTGAAGTATGAATTATATATTGCAGTTGCATATCTTGAGGTGGTGTTTGCAAAAATAGTGTCTGAAACAATAATTTGAGAACTGATTCCATAAATCAAACTCCATCTTATAGGATTTTTGTTTGTAAATGTTGCATTTTTTATATCCATTATGGAAGACTTTGCGAATAATGCAGATCCAGCCTCTTTAGCGGAATTGTCAGTGAATTTATCGTTGGTACTGTAATATTTACTATTGTCGGCATATATTGCACCTCCGTAATCCTGAGAATTGGCATTTATGAATGTGACATTGATAGTATTCAATGTGCAACCTTGCAGTAGTATTGCAGTATCATTGGTGTTTTTAAATACAAGATTTTTTAATGTTAAATTTCCACCATTCACTTTAAACACGGCAGTTTTGCCGTCGGCATCGATTGCATGATTATTTCCATCAATGGTCAATACCCTATTTTTAAATTCAATTATCTTGATATTGTCAGTATCCTTATATTTATAATCACTTTCTAACGTTATTGAATCATCTGCTTCATTTATCTTTTTTGATAAATCATCATATGACAATTCAGAAGCATCGGAAATAACATCCTGTGTGTCATCCACTTGCAATGTGTCTTTAACTGTCTGATTTGCATCTTCAGCACACACAACTCCCATTGTCATTATCAATAAAGATAGAAAGACTATGCCTATCTTATGAAATTTCAATATTTTTTCCTCCATATTTTTATACATTGTTAAGTTTTGTTTGTCATATATAATATACATTATAGTTATTTTTGGAGGATATTCATTGTTGTAACAATTTTAAGTTTGTTGCATGTCAATATAGCTGTGCCAATTAATTTCATTTGCAACATCACTATCCTCAATATTTCCAATCAACAATGGCAAAAAGGGATTGTGCAACTTCTGGTTCCTTTTTACCATCTTAATGTTGGCATTGGCATAATAACAGCTAAATTACTGCAATACATATTGTGAAAAATCGTTTTCGAAACAAAAAAAAAAGTTACTATTTAAAGTAACTTACAAGTTTTCATTAAAAAATTCTGCAATCTTTTCAAATGGGATTACATCAGTTTTATAGTATAAATCAGTGTGAACCGCATCCGGAATAATCATTAATTCCTTATTGTCCCCAGTCAATTTTGCAAATTCATCTTCTGAGAAATATCTGGAATGTGCATTTTCCCCATGAATCATTAAAATTGGTGTTCTGATTTCATCAGAATATGCTATAATCGGCTGAGATATGAATGACATGCATCCTATTACATTCCATCCATCATTTGAACCCGGAGATCTTGGATGATATCCTAAAGGCTCAATGTAAAAGTCATGGTAATCCTTTACAAATTGTGGCAGGTCATCTGTCACCTCTTTAATGACCCCTCCGGCTTTTGCATATTCTCCGTTTTTAAAGTCTTCTGTTCTTTGATTGTTTAGGGCAACTTTCATTTCATATCTTGCATCGGCATTATCATCCGCATCATAATATCCCTTTGCAGTAATGCGAGTCATATTATACATTGTTGAAGTAACTGTTGCTTTGATACGGGTATCAAGAGAAGCTGCATTTAAAGCCATTCCTCCCCACCCGCAGATTCCACAAATTCCGACCCTGTCGCCGTCAACATCATCTGATGTGACAAGATAGTCAACTGCGGCCTGGAAATCTTCAGTATTGATGTCTGGGGATGCCATGTCACGAGGCTCGCCCGAACTTTCACCGGTAAATGAAGGATCAAAAGCTATTGTCAAAAATCCCATTTCAGCCAATGTTTGTGCATAAAGACCTGAAACCTGCTCTTTTACAGCACCGAATGGTCCTGCACATGCAATAGCAGGCAATTTATCTTTTGAATCTTTTGGCTTGTATAAATCTGCAACCAAAGTGATTCCATATCTATTTTTGAATGTTACCTTTTCATGATTTACCTTATCGCTTTTGGGAAAAACCTTATCCCATTCTGTTGTTATCTCAATATCCATAATATCACCATATTAATTAGATTAGTTTAAACTGAACTCCAATGTAACATCACCGAATCCCAGAACTTCCTTAAGCTTATTGGAGTCAACATTATCTATTTTGCCAAGTTTTGTATAGCTCCATGAATGGGAACCATAAAACAAGGATATTTTGTCTCCCTGATACAATACAATATCTCCAGGATTTGTACCAATATTTTCATCACTTGTTGGAAGTGAAAAGCCTAAATCTCCCACTTTTTCAAGACCACCATACTCGGATGCATTAACTGTGACATTTCCTTTTTTCATTTCTTTAACCAGTTCCTGTGTAGCGGAATTGTTTTCCAATTTAACATCAAATACCTCATCATTGATTTTGACTTTAACCAAATCATCCATACTGTCATCCCCGCTAACCGCAGTACAAGCAATTAAACCCAATATAATTATTAAACCGGATTTTTTAATAAAAGACATTGTATCGCCTCAAAATTATAAATTAAGAATATGAATATACTTTTCTTTTATGAAGATGATTTCTTCATTTGTGTAAAAATCTCCCTCATGAGTATCCAAAGCAAAAATAATTAATTCATATAATACATTATTTAGTTTCATTCCTTTTGAAGTTAAGAAATATTCAGTTTCATGATTATTTATCTTTTTTTCAATTAGATTATTGTTTTCCATTGATTTAAGGCATCTTGCAAGAGATTTATTGTCCAGATTTGGACGGTTTTCCTGAAATTGTGAAAAACGCTTTTTTCCCAAAAACAAATCTTTTAAAATGTAAAAAGTCCATTTATTGCTTATGGATTTAATTGCACTGCCCACAATGTTTCTTTCAAATTGATTGCCATACAATTTTTCTTCAAGAGCCATGAAAAAATATTTGTTCATTAATATTTTAATAGTTATAGTGGCAAAAATGCCACAATATGCATTCTTAAAAAAAGTAAGGAAAAGAAATTATTTCATTTCCTTTTCCCAAATCCTTATTGTATTGACATTGGCTTTATCAGGACTCTTTCAAAAACTTTGTTGATTTTCAAAATCCTTTTTGCGATTGTCATTCCAAATGAGATCTCTGCGATAGATTCGTTTTAAAACGCCTCGTTTGGTCTTGAATGTTCGTTTTCTTGATTTTGGCATTGTTTTTTGAAATGCATTTTCAATTTTGTTACTTGTTTTTTCAATTCGTTTATCTTTTAAGTGATAAATGAAGCTTTTTATATCGTGGAGTGATTGATTTTCTGATTATTTTATAAATCACTGGATGAAAATCATCTTTACGATAAATTAAAGATTGTACTTCATTTTTGAATTCATTATAATCATTTAAATCGAATAAATCTTTGATTATTTTCAGTTGTTTGTGACATTCTTGATATTCTTCGTCAGAAATACGATTTTTATCTTTAAAAGTTTTTAATTGTTTATTTAAACTTTTTTTAGTATGAAAAATACACAATTAATGTTTAAAACCTAATTTTGGGATAATTGAGGCATATTTTTTATCTAAATCTGTTGTGATTGCAATTTTATTTTTATTTGCTGTAGATTCTCTTAAAAACTTTTCAGTTGTATCATCTTCAGTATCGTAAATTGCATCGGCTACGATGCAATTTGAAATAGAATCAAGTAATGTGTGATGATATTTCCATTTTCCGTTGATTTTTATCCATTCTACATCAAAGACATAATAACCCGAGCAACGCCCTAAATCAAATTCTAAAATGTTTTCATTAACAAAAAGCCAATTTTCAATTGTTTGATGTGAAACCGTGATTCCAAAGAATTTTTTAAATGATTTACAAACATTTTTTAAGCTTCCCAGATAATCTGAAATTAAATGTTCTGATTCACTTTTCAATTCATTCGTAAAATTGCTGTTTTTATCAACAAGGCTTGTTAAATCTGTTTGAAAGGTTTTATCACAACGTTTGCAAATATAACGCTGAACCTTCACATTAGTTTTACCAATTTCTTTAAATACTAATGTTCTTTTTGTAAAACCATATTTAACAACATGACGAGTTCCACAATGTGGACATCTAGCTAAACTCATTTTAAAATAAGGAACATCCTTTTTAAAACTTAAATCAAAAGATTTCAGAGCTTTTTGACAGGATTTAAAAATTTTCACAAAACGAGGATCTGAAAGGACTAATCCTCCATTAGAATCGCAAAATATATATTGTTTAACATCTAAAATACTATTTGGAGTATTTGTTTTTTGATTAGGCATAATAAAAACTTTTACTCCACCTATTTATTAAATTTAACTATTTTTAGATAAAATTAAAAATTCACAACTAATTTCATCAAAAAATTTCAAATCAACAAAGTTTTTGAAAGAGTCGGAGAATTCTTGCACAATAAATTTAAATATAAAATCAGCTTAATTAAGAATATAAGAAAAAATATGTGATAACATGGATTTAACAAAGGAATATAATGAAAAAGATTTAACAATAACTGTTAAAGGTAAAATCGATACAATCACTTCCCCTGATTTTGAAAATGAAATAATAGACGAAATGGGCAAATTCGATTCATTAATTATCGATCTTAATGATTTAGAATACATTTCCAGTGCAGGTTTAAGAGTTTTAATTAGCTCTAAAAAGAAATTAGATTCTCAAAACATTCCTGTTACAATTAAAGTTAATGATACCATTAAAGAGATTTTTGTAATGTCCGGCCTTGATAAGGTTCTGGATATCGAATGAAATTGATGGGAGAAACACTCCCTATTCAAATTAAAAGTACCTCCACCTTCTTAACATCCAAAAAAAGGTATCGAAAGATTTTGGATTATACGACAACAAATCATCACTGGAACTACTCAATTTTTTTTAATTCAACCAACCTATGAACTGAAGAATAATCACATAATGTTTTTGAAATCATGGTAAATACTTTTTACCTGTTGAAACATATATTAACAATATGAACTTTATTGACAAGGAATTTTTAAATAGAAATAAAAAATTGCTATTAATAGCATTCATAATTGTATTCGGATCATTAATCGTCGGAAGCATTGTGGGATATTTTGAAGCTGGAGACAGTTATGGCGAGATGAGTGAAATGATTGCATTTGGCCATGAACACAATATCAAAACAAATATGAGCATTAGCGAAAATGCCACAAGCGCTTCTGAATATTTTGTCCATAATTTCATGGTAGACATCATTACAATGATTGGAGGAATATTATTTTCAATATTCTCTGTTTGGAATGTATTGTCAAGCAGTTTCATTGCAGGCCATTATATAGGACAGGATTTTGTATTCGGCCTTGTTTCAACACTCCCACATGGAATTATTGAATATATGGCCACAGTATTTGCCTTAACCATAGCGTTCATCATAACACGCAGGGAAATAAACATAATTAAAACCAGAAGCTTTGACGGCATAAAAACCGATTTGAAAGACATAGTGATTCTATTGGTATTGGATATAATATTTCTGGCAATTGCCGCTTTCATAGAGGCTCATGTTACACCAGGAATCGTTTCATCAGTTTTTGGAATCTAGATGAAATAATCTTATCAAACTGCAGTAATTTTTAAATTTTTTATTTTTTTTACCAAATAAATTTTTAAAAGATACTTTATCGATTTTTGTTTCGTTCCTTGTGAAAATGGTCAAGGAGCAGTGAAATTATGTACAACTTAGTGAAATTTGTTTCAGATAGAAAAAAAACTCCCGACTTACAGAAGTCAAGATATTTCAATCGAAATTTTGCCAAAATCTAAAAGAAATTCTTATACTATCCCTATTAACAAATTTTCAATCCAAAAAAGCTAAATTAGTTAGTTACGATTAATTACATATTCTATATTATTAAATCCCAATACCTCACTGACTTTGATGTTATCCTGTGAAAATGATTTTTCAATATCTTTCAGCACTTCCCTTTTTCCTTCATCCTTCATATTGATGGTTATTTTATCCCCATAGTCAATCAATAATATTTCCACATGCACATTTTCATTGTTTGAATCAAAAATTGTGTTTATTATCTTATCCAATGTTTCAATGGAGGAATTATCCACATTCAAACTCTCCAAATGATTGAACATTTCAGATTCCGCATCATCATTTTTGCTTTCCAAAGTGTAATCTCTAGTTTTTTCGATCAATCCCTTTCTAATGAAAAACAGCCCGGAATATTCTGTGTCATTTCTTTCAACTATTTTTACATAAATGGCAACAACAACTATCGATAGGATAAAACCTAACGGGAAAGATAACCAGACACTGGTGATGCCAATGTAAGGGAATAACAGGTATGTAAACATTAACGGTCCCAGGAATTCTGAAATTATTGTAATGATTCCTGATTCCACTGTTCTTTCAATTCCTTCATAGTAAAACAGCAGCATAGTTGAAAAAGCCATAGGTATGAATGCCAGTGAGTATATCCTAATCGCATTTTCCACCAGTGCGTCATTAGGCACCTGCTGAAGTTTGAAAAACATTAATAATCCGTCAGGAAATACCAACAGGAATGCAGTGAATATCACTGAACTGATTAATGTAATTAAAATTGAATTTCGCACAATATGATGCAGATTATAAAAATCATTTTGCGCATAATAGATAGGAACAATGGAAGATAATGTTTCGGCGAATCCCATGATTAAAATACTTATCAGCAACAATGCGACCACACATACGTTGAATATGTCCAAACCCAGCTCTCCTAAAATTCCTCCAACAATCAAATTCATGATATAGATCAACAATACATTAAAAAAGCCCATACTTGCGCCCGGAAGGCCTATTTTAATTATTTCGATTGTTGATGTTATCCAAGCCCTGAATTTCAATTTGGATAAAACGAATCTGAAAGTTCTTTTTGAATCAAAATGATATTTTAAAGTACACAACAATCCGATTACATAACCTATCAGCATTGCAAGTGATGCCCCTTCAATGCCCATATGAAAAACGCCGAGGAACAAATAATCCAAGATTATATTGATGACATTTACCAAAATAATCACTCCTGAAGCGAAATTTGGCTGTCCGTCAACACGAATGAACTGGCATAAAACTCCCAGGATAGTTGCAATCGGGAAACTGATGAATAAAAATGGACTATATGCATTTACATATTGTAATGCTCCGGCAGTTGGGTGCAATAGATTAACTAAGGAATCTTTAAATAAAAAACACACCACTAAAATCAAAGCTGAGAGAACTATTGTTGCAAGCATAGATGTTGTGAAATAGTGATTGCTTCCATCCTCATCAAATTCTGCCTTTTTATTTAAAGCTAAAATTTGACCTCCCAATCCAAATAACCATTCAAATATTGTGATTAACAATACCAAAGGTTCTAATACCTGTAACGCCGCTTGTGCATTGTGTCCGATGAATGTTGATACAAAACTTGCATCAACAACTGAAGCTATATTTAATGCCATCGCTATAAGTAATGACGGCAGCAACAATTCCCGGAATTTATGAGAAATAATTTCATTTGACATGCTATTCACCTTTATTCAAAATAATCCAATTTATTCAGATAATCGAACAATCGTTTAAGATACTTTTCATCAGCCTCAGGCCAATCAAATCCTAATGAATGAAGAATATCAACAGTCTGTTCGATTTCCACATTCTCTTCGAAATCATCTTCCTCATCAAAGTCATCAATTGAGAAATCGGCAGTTATAATTCCCTGTATATTCTCATTAATGTTATGTTCGTAAATCTGTTTGAATTCATCGAAATCGACTTCAGCAATTCCATAGCCGTATGTATTCAATGCATCGACAATCTCCCTATGGGAAATATAATGATTATTCATACAGTGGAATACCCTGGATTTGTCCGGAGTCCTGCACAATGCAAGTATTCCTTTTGCAACATAATCGATTTGGCTCATGTCAACCTTTTCATTGGCCATTGCAGGATTCATTGCTCCTAATTTTTTAATGGTCTTTATGTTGTTTAAGAATGCATTTGTATCATAGTTTTTCTGGAACACACCGTCTGAGTAACGGCTCATCAGGTTTCCTACCCTGATTATCTTTACTGAAAGCCCTTTGGTTGCCGCTTGCAGAACTGCTCTTTCAGCTAAAAATTTACTGCATACATATTTGTTTTCCAGATCCTGTTCGTAATACAATGTTCTTTCATTAAATTCCTGATTTGGATATGCCTCTTCATTCAAAGAGTAGGATGAAAGAACGCTGACAGTTGATATCTGGACATATTTTATGTTATTCCTTGTTTGAGCAAACTTGAGTCCATTGATTACACCGTCGACATTTACCCTGAATATATAATCATCGGCAGTATAATGTTTTACAAGTGCCGCTGAATTTATTATTGTATCGACAGGTGCATCTTCAAGCTTTTTAAAGTCATCAATATCAGTTATGTCCCCTTCGATTGCAATGATTCGTGACCCTATTAAATCAGTGAAATCTTCATCAAAGTAATAATCCATCAAATCAATTAACCGTTCTTCACATGAATCAAAACTGCCTTTTCTCAACATACAATAGATGTTTCCTTCCTCATTTTTGATGAATTCGTATAGGATATGGATTCCTAAAAATCCGGTAGCTCCGGTCAATAGGACATTGCCCAATTCCATCTTTTCACCTTCAAGGAAGCTTTCTAAGGTATTTTCTTCGAGAAGTTCATTGATTTCACTGTAATCGTAGTTTTTAATGAGATCCTCTTCTATATTCAACTTCTCTTCCGAACCGCTTTCTCCAGACAACAGTTTAGCTAAAGCTTTAGGAGTTTTCTTCCTGAATATGTCATCATATCTGACAGTATATCCCTGTTTAAGCAGTTCAATAATTAGTTTTGATGCAATAAGTGATGTTCCACCAATCTCAAAGAAATTATCCTCTGCACCAACAGTTTCTATATTCAATATGGATGAATATATTGCACAAAGTTCCTGTTCAAGTTTTGTTTTTGGAGCCACATAATTCAAGTCCATTTTTGGTTCAGGAAGTTGTTTAGTATCCGTTTTTCCATTTGGTGTTTGAGGCATTTCATCAAGCTGCATGAACACTGTCGGAATCATATAATTGGTAAGTCTGTCTTTTAAGAACTCTTTTAAATCATCAGTGTCAATTTCGCTATTGGCAGTGTAATATGCACATAAATGATCAACATTGTTAATCTCCTTAATTACAACAACAGCCTGCCTTATGTTCGGATATTGGCCAATATTGGTTTCAATTTCACCTATTTCGATTCTTAATCCTCTGAGTTTAATCTGATTGTCTATTCTTCCTTTAATGTCAATTTCACCATTCGGAAGTTCAATAGCATAATCACCACTCTTGTAATATGGAATGCCATTGATGGTTAAGAATGACTCTTTGGTTTTTTCAGGCATGTTGTAGTATCCTTTTCCAACGCTCATACCTCCAATGTACAATTCACCCATTACTCCATTAGGAAGCAATTTACCGTCAATGTCACGAACGTCAGTGACATAGTTTCTTAAAGGAGGACCAACAGTCAAATCGTTTACATCAGTGACTGATTTGTTGTTGGAAGTAATTGTTGTTTCTGTTGGACCGTAACTGTTATAGACAATAGCATCACTGTATTTTCTTAGATTTTCATAGACTTTTGCTGAAAATTGCTCTCCACCAAGGAAAATACATTTTAAACAAGAAATCACATTACAGAATTCCTCCAATTCGAGATATGATCCGATTCTTGATGGAGTAATTTCTAAAACTTCAGGTTTATTTTCATCAATCAATTTAATGAGCTCAGGGACGTTCTTGATTTGAACATCATCAGCCAATATCAATTTCAATCCATTTGAAAGAGATGTCAATATGTCATCAACAGAAACGTCGAAAGAGATAGTTGTAATACAAAGCAAGCTATCATAAGTGGATTTAGGGTTTTGAGCCTGATTGCAGATGTTTTTATGAGTAATCATTACTCCTTTAGGATTACCGGTTGATCCTGAAGTATAAATCATATATGCCAAATCATCTGGAAGAACCTCCACATTAGGATTAACGGTATTCTCCTCTTCAAGAAGTTCATTGACATTAATGGAGTTGTCAGAAGTCTCATAGCTTATGATGTAATCTGCCTGACTGTTTTCATAAATGTAGTTGATTCTTTCCTGAGGATATTCCGGATCAATAGGAACATATGCACAGCCTGCTTTCAGGACACCCAAAATGGAAGAAATCAAATTGCTGTCCCTTTTAAGCATAATAAGGACATTGCTTTTAGGTTTTACGCCTCTCCTGATTAATGCATTAGCAATCATATTACTTTTCTCATTCAATTCACCATAAGTTAAAGTGGCATCACTTGCAACCAATGCCACAGCATTTGCTTTTTCAACAACCTGTTTTTCAAAGCGTTTATGTAAAATAGGATTATCAATTTCTTCAAATTCTGGAGTTTCCCCTTCAATCAGTTCAATGTCATTTAGTTTTAGCTTATCCATATCGTTTACGAAGAATTGGAATAAGATATATTTAATTGAACGCACGAACAGATTTACATACTCTTCAGTATAGATTTGGTCGTTATATTCCAGATACAGAGTAATAAGTTCCCCATCATCATAAATGTCCATGTTTATTTTATAATCTGTTGAAACAGTACCGTCAAGGTCAATTGCTTCATAAGATTTGCCCTCAAGTTCAAGATCATTCTTTATGGATTCATGGAATGCATAGAAGAATTCCGGTTTTAACTGATAGTCTTCTGAAAGTTTTGTGTATGGATAATCGCTGTGAATTAATGCATCTTTCCATGCTTTATCAACAATTTTTATGTAATCTTCTACCATCATGTCACGATTTTCACCATTTACAATAACAGGCAATGTCTTAACCAGCATTCCCTGCGTATTGGAGTAACTAGAGTTTGCCCTACCGTTAAAGATTGTTGTAATTAATGACTTGCCACTGAATGTAAACTTATTAAGGCTTAAAAGAGTAGCGGCCATAAATAAAACGTTTGGACTTATTGAATGGTCTTTACAGAAGTGCCTGATAAAATTAGAGCCCATTTGATCTGAAACAAGTTTAATATTTCCAATATCAGGATTACCATTAATATTTGGAGTTAAAACTGTTGATTCAATGTCTTGGCTAAATTGTTTTTTGAAGAATTTCTCGGAAACCTCGCTAACAGAAGTTTTCTCTTCAATCAGACTGTATTCGAATCCGTTAATCTTTTCAGCTTCGATTTCTTCATCATTATATGCCTTGGCCAAATCATTGAAGAAAATGCCTTGAGACACTCCGTCAGTAATAATATGATGGAAATCAACGAATAATATGGTTTCTGCTGGTGTTTTATAGATTTTAAATCTGAACAATTGATTATTGTCTAATGGAATCGGTTTTATGTCCCTATCCATTATTTCCCTATTGCTAATAGAGTCTATTTCAACAATTTCTATTTCATCAATTTCAGCATCATCGCATCTTTTTTGCAATACTTTTCCATCAGTAGTATTAATAATTCTTGTTTTAAGATATGGATGTGCCTCAACAGTTTTAATAACCGCATCTTTAAGTTTATTAGGATCAATGCTGCTTTCAAACCTTAATGCAAAAGGCATTGTGTATTTGATTTTTTCGGTCTGCATACACTCATAGTAGATTCCCATTTGGTTTTCAGTCAATGGGAAATATTCCATATCCTTTGCAGTTTCAATAATTTCATCCAGGTCTATTTCGGATTCCACATGATTGTCAATTTTATCTGCAAGCGATTTAATTGTTGGATTTGTGAACAGAGATGTCACATCAATGTTCACATTCATCTCATTGAAAATCATTGAGTTTAATTTCATTAATGTTAAAGAAGAGAAACCCAATTGATATAAATCATCTGTTGTACCGAATTTAGTTGTATTTGCAATTGATGCAACCATTTCAACTAATTTTTCTTCAGTTTCACCTTCCGCTTCAACATAATCCAGATTTAATTTTGGTTTTGGAAGTCTTTTAATGTCAGTCTTACCGTTTGGAGATATTGGCATCTCATCAAGCTGCATAAATACAGTTGGAACCATATATTCAGTTAATTTATTTCCCAAATACCTTTTCAGGAGATTTATATCTATTTCCTTATCTGCTGTGAAATAAGCGCATAAATGTTCAACATCATTGATTTTTTCAATTACAACAACCATCTGCTTAATGCCTGGGAATCTGGCAATATTGGATTCGATTTCACCAAGTTCTATTCTCAACCCCCTTAATTTGATTTGGTTGTCAATTCTTCCTTTTATTACCAACTCGCCATTTGGAAGTTCAATTGCATAGTCTCCGCTTCTGTAATATGGAATATCATTAATATGCAGGAACACTTCTTTGGTTTTTTCCTCCAGATTGTAATATCCTCTAGCTACACCATTTCCTCCAATGTATAGCTCGCCCATTACTCCAGAAGGCACCAATTTACCGTCAATATCCCTAACTTCAGTTATGCAATTGTGCAGAGCTTTTCCAACAGTTATATTTTCTGCACTGGTAAGTTTATGGGTATTGCATGTTACTGTTGTTTCAGTCGGACCGTAAATATTATACACTTCCAAATCAGGATACTCTAAAAGCCGTGAAATCAGGTCCTGAGGCACCATTTCTCCACCAACACCTATATACTTGAAGTTAGGCACTTCTTTGGCGAATTCCTCATATTCCAAATACTGTTTAAATCTTGATGGTGCGGAAAATGTAAGTGCATCAGGTTTTTCTCTTTCAACTAACTCAGCCAATTCCTTAATATTTTTTATTTCGCTGTCGTTAGCCAGCACCATTTCCAAACCGAAGGTCAACGGCATGAAATCCAGTAAAAATGCGTCAAAGGAAACAGTTGAAAGTGCAAGTGTCTTTTTCATTTTTGAATATGCATTATAGATTACGCTATCCTCGCTTTTTGAGAACAGATTTGTAATATTCTTATGGCTGGTCATTACTCCCTTAGGATTTCCTGTAGAACCTGAAGTGTAAATCATATAGGCCAAATCATCCGGATTGATTTCCACTTGAGGATTTGAGTCATTATCCTCTTCAAGCAGTTCATTGATGTCGATTGAATTTTCAATCACTCCATCCGCTATTAAATAATCCGCCTGACTGTTTTCAAAAATATAATCAATTCTGCCTTTAGGGTAGTTTATATCAATAGGTATGAATGCACATCCCGCTTTTAAAACACCCAAAATGGCAGAAATAAGGTTGCTATCCCTTGGAAGCATTACTAACACATTACTATTAGCCTTGATTCCCCTGCTTATAAGGGCATTGGCAACACGGTTTGCTTTCTGGTTAAGTTCACCGTAAGTCAATGAACCGTCGCTTGCAACCAATGCAATGTTATCCGGAGTTTCATCAACCTGTTTTTCAAAGCGCTTATGGATAAATGGAATTTCCACATCGATAAATTCATGTGATTCCATATCATCTTTTAATTTTACATCACGGATTCTGCAACTGTCAATGTCGTTTTCAAGGAATTGAACTAAAATCCTCTTCATGGATTGTATGAATGTTTTTACATAACCCTCACTGTAGAGCTGGTCATTATATTCCAGGACAACATTAAACTCATCACCATTATCATAAATGGCCAAATTGATTTTAGATTCAACTGTAACCATATAAAACCCGGCCAACTCTTGTGGGATATACTCCTTATTGTTTATTATCATTTCATCTGATCCCAAAAATTCATGATAATTATAGAAGAATTCCGGTTTCAATTGATATTTCTCAGCAATTTTAATATATGGATATGCACTGTTTGTTAAAGTATCTTTCCAGGTTTGATCAACGGATTTGATGAAATCTCTGACTGACATCTGCCTGTTTTCATTATGGGTTATAAACGGAACAGTTTTTACCAAAAATCCTTGAGTATTGAAGTAGCTTGGACTTGATCTTCCGTTGAATATTGTTGTAATTAATGTTTTGTCACTGAATGTGAATTTGTTTAGATTCAAAATGGTGCTTGCCATAAACAAAGCATTTTTACTTATGGAATTGTCATTACAGAACTCATTAATTAATTTTGAATCAATAGTATCAGAAACATTTTTTATTTTACCCTCATCGGGATTTCCATTTAAATCTGGAGTTAGAACAGTGGATTCTATTCCTTGTGTCAATTTATCATCGAAAAATGCCTTTGCAGACTGATATGTTTCACTTTCTTCTGCATCTTTTTCCAGAATGCTGTAAGTATAACCATCGATTATTTCTTCAGATATGCCTCTATTTTCATAGACATCCGCTATATCCCTAAATAAATTGTTTTGTGACACCCCATCAGTAATAATGTGATGGAAATCTGTGAATAAGACAACTTCGTCAGGAGTTTCATATATCTTGAATTTGAACAGCTGACTGTCCTCTATAGAGATTGGGCGAACATCATTTCTAACAAGGTCCTCATCGCTAATGCTATCGACTTTAACAATTTCAATATCATCGATTGCCACATCGTCACATCTTTTCTGTTTCAATTCACCATCATAATTTACAATTCTTGTTTTAAGATATGGATGTGCTTCAATAGTATCAATAATTGCCTGTTTAAGTTTATCTGCATCAACATCCGTGCCAAATCTTACAGTTGTAGGCATTGTATATTTAATCACATCAGGATTTTGCTTACATTCATAGTAAATACCCAATTGATTTTCAGTCAATGGATAATAATCCATGCCTTTGGCTGATTCAATAAGCTCTTGAAGACCAGACTCTTTTTCAGATGAGATATCGATTTCTATTGCAAAGTTTTTAACTGTCGGCTCATTGAATAATACTGAAACGTCCAAATTCGCACCCAATTGCTCATAGATTATGGAATTTAATTTCATCAATGTCAATGAAGTAAAACCAATGGCGTATAAGTCATCTGTAATACCAAATTCATCGACATCTGCAATTGATGAAACGATGTCATATAATTTTTCTTCAGTTTCAGTTTCAGGCATCACCAAAGCCAATTTAAGTTGAGGTTCAGGCAACTGTTTCAGGTCTGTCTTGCCGTTTGGTGTTTGCGGCATCTCATCAAGCTGCATGAACACGGTTGGAACCATATAACGAGTAAGGCGACCTATTAAAAACTCTTTTAAATCTTCGGCGTCTATTTCTCGATCAGCAGTATAATAAGCACATAAATGGTCGTTGTTGTTGATTTCCTTAATTACAACTATTGCTTGTTTGATATTTGGATATTGACCTATATTTGATTCTATTTCACCGATTTCGATTCTTAATCCTCTGAGTTTAATCTGGTTGTCGATTCTTCCTTTAATGTCAATTTCACCATTCGGAAGTTCAATAGCATAGTCCCCGCTTCTGTAATATGGGATGTCATCAATGGTCAAAAACACCTCTTCGGTTTTTTCTGGCAGATTGTAGTATCCTTTACCTACACCGGTACCACCAATGTACAATTCACCCATTACTCCAATAGGAAGCAATTTTCCATCAATGTCACGAACATCAGTTATATAATTATCATGAGGAATTCCTACGGTCAAATCGTTTACGTTTGTGACATTTTTGTTGTTGGAGGTGATTGTTGTTTCTGTTGGGCCGTAACTGTTATAGACAACTGCATCACTGTATTTTCTCAAATCCTCATAAACCTTTGCTGAAAATTTCTCCCCACCAATGAAAATACACTTTAAGCAGGAAATAACATTGCAGAATTCCTTTACTTCAAGATAGGAAGCAAGTCTTGAAGGAGTGCTGTCTAAAATTTCAGGTTTGTTTTCATCGATTAACTTGATTAAAGCAGGAATATTCTTGATTTGAGTATCATCAGCAAGTATCAATTTCAGCCCATTTGAAAGTGATGTCAATATATCATCAACAGACACGTCAAAAGAGATAGTTGTAATACAAAGCAAACTGTCATAAGTGGATTTAGGATTTGAAACCTGATTACAGATGTTTTCATGGCTAATCATCACACCTTTAGGATTGCCTGTTGAACCTGAGGTGTAAATCATATATGCCAAATCATCAGGACCAACATCAACGTTAGGATTTTCTGTATTGCCGCCTTTAAGCAGTTCTTCAATGTCTAAGGATTTTTCTCCAGATTCATTTGCAATAATATAATCCGCCTGACTGTTTTCATAAATATAATTAATTCTTTCCTGAGGATATTCCGGATCAATCGGAATGAACGCACAACCGGCTTTAAGAATACCTAAAATGGAAGCAACCAAATTGCTGTCCCTTGAAAGCATTACCAAAACGTTGCTTTTCGGCTTGACTCCTCTTTTAATCAAAGCATTTGCAATAACATTTGCCTTTTCATCCAACTGCTTGTATGTAAATGTGGCATCAGTTGCAACAAGAGCAGTTTCGCCACCTTTGTCAGCCACTTGTTTTTCAAAGCGTTTATGTAAAATCGGCATATCAACATGTGTGAATGTAGGTGTCCCTTTACTTTCACCCAATTCTATTTCACCAATGCTTAATTTTTCAATATCTGCTTCAATTAATTGATTTATTACACTGACTATGCAATTTAAGAATGTATCTATGTAATCTGCGCTGTACAATTGGTCATTGTACTCAAGGAATAATTCAATATTATCCCAAGTTTCATTGACTTCCAAAGATATCTTATAGTTAACTTCGAGTGAATTCAGATATTTTACTTTATAAGTTTTACCATCAATCTCAATATTTTCAGCGTCAAGATTATTGTATGCATAGAAAAACTCCGGTTTCAATCCGAACTCTTCAGAAATCTTAGTATAAGGATAATCAGAATGACTAATGGTTTCCATCCAGACATCATTGACTGAATTTAAATATTCTTTAAATGATAATGTCCTATCATCATTGATTGAAACAATCGGAAGCGTTTTAACAAGAAATGCCTGTGTGTTGATGAATGATGAGTCTGACCTTCCGTTGAAAATAGTTGTAATCAAAGTTTTGTCATTGAATGTATACTTATTCAAGTTCAGCATTGTTACAGCCATGAATAAGACGTTAGGTGTTATCCTGTTTTCGCTGCAAAACTTATTAACCAATACTGGGTCGATATTTTTGGAAATTGATTTTAAAATTCCTTCTTCAAAATTACCATTCAAATTAGGAGTCAGTACAGTTGAATCAACTTCCTGAGTTAATTTATCATGGAAGAATTCCCTGGACAATTCATATTTTTCGCTGTTTTCATTTTCACTTTCAATTATACTGTTAATGTAACCATTAATTGTTTCTTTTTCAATTTCAATTCCCTGATAGGCATTGGAAATATTTGTGAACAGCTTGTCCAATGATTCACCGTCGGAAATTATATGGTGGACATCTGAGAATAAAACTGTTTCACTAGGAGTATTATAGATTTTAAATCTGAATAATTGGTCATTATGCAAATCGAATAGTTTTACATTTTCTTTTTCGATTTCTTCATCGGAAATAGTATCAACATTAACAATTGGAATATCCTCAATATCGATTGAATCATCACGTTTCAACATCACCTTACCTTCTTGTACCACAATTCTGGTTTTAAGATAAGGATATGCTTCAATTGTCTTAATGACAGCACCATGTAATCTGTCAACATCAATTTCACTGCCGAATCTTATAACTGACGGAAGATTATACTGTGCAACATCACCACTTTGAATGCACTCATAATAGATTCCCATTTGATTTTCTGTCAATGGATAATAAACCATATCCCTGGATGCTTCAATTACACTATTCAAATCTAGAATATCATTGTTTTCTATTTCATTTGCAATATTTTTAATTGTAGGATCATTCAATAACGAAATAATATCTAAATTAACACCCATTTCCTCATAAATCCTTGCATTTAATTTCATCAGAGACAATGAAGTAAATCCGACAGCATACAAATCATCAGTAGTACCGAATTCCTTTGTTCTGCTGATGGATGAAGCAATTTCATGCACCATTATTTCAGTTTCAGTTTCCGGTAGCGTAAATGACAATTTAAGTTGAGGTTCTGGCAGTTGTTTCAAGTCTGTCTTGCCGTTTGGTGTTTGTGGCATCTCATCAAGCTGCATGAACACGGTCGGGACCATGTAACGAGTAAGACGGCCTTTTAAAAATTCTTTTAAATCTTCAGTGTCTATTTCTCGTTCAGCAGTATAATAAGTGCATAAATGGTCGTTGTTGTTGATTTCCTTGATTACAACAACCGTTTGTTTGATATTTGGATATTGTCCAATGTTTGATTCTATTTCACCGATTTCTATTCTTAATCCTCTGAGTTTGATTTGGTTGTCTATTCTTCCTTTAATATCGATTTCACCATTAACTGTTGCAATAGCATAGTCTCCACTTCTGTAATATGGAATGTCATTGATAGTCAGGAACACTTCTTCAGTTTTTTCCGGCATGTTGTAGTATCCTTTACCTACACCGGTACCTCCAATGTACAATTCACCCATTACACCATCAGGGACCAATTTACCGTCAATATCACGAACATCAGTGACATAGTTAGTATGAGGAAGTCCCACTGTCAAATCGTTTACGTCTGTGACTTCTTTGTTGTTTGAGGTGATTGTTGTTTCTGTTGGACCATAACTATTATAGACAACAGCATCACTGTATTTTCTCAAATCTTCATAAACCTTTGCTGAAAATTTCTCCCCACCAATGAAAATACACTTCAAGCAGGACATAACATTGCAGAATTCTTTTACCTCAAGATAGGAAGCAAGCCTTGAAGGAGTGATGTCTAAAATTTCAGGTTTATTTTCATCGATTAACTTTATTAAAGCAGGAATATTTTTGATTTGAGTATCATCAGCAAGTATCAATTTCAAACCATTGGAAAGAGAAGTCAATATGTCATCAACAGACACGTCAAATGAAATGGTTGTAATACAAAGCAAGCTATCATAAGCGGATTTAGGATTTGAAACCTGATTACAAATGTTTTCATGGCCAATCATTACACCTTTAGGATTGCCAGTGGATCCTGAAGTGTAAATCATATATGCCAAATCATCAGAACCAACATCAACGTCAGGATTTTGTGAATTGCCTTCTTTAAGCAGTTCTTCAATGTCTAAAGATTTTTCTCCTGATTCATCGGCAATAATGTAATCCGCCTGACTGTTTTCATAAATATAGTTTATCCTCTCCTGAGGATATTCCGGATCAATCGGAATGAATGCACAACCCGCCTTAAGAATACCCAAAATGGAAGCAATCAAATTGCTGTTTCTTGAAAGCATGACTAGAACATTGCTTTTCGGCTTGACTCCTTTATCCATCAAAGCGTTTGCAATAACATTCGCTTTTTCATCCAACTGCCTGTAGGTCAATGTAGCGTCACTTGCAACAAGAGCAGTTTCATCACCTTTATTCATTACCTGTTTTTCAAAGCGCTTGTGAATCAAAGGCATTTCAACTTCAGAGAAGACAACATGTTCATTTTCGCTGACAAGAGCAATATCGCAGATATTTGTTTTATCAACATTAGCATTAGCTATTTCTTCAACGATTTTTTCAAGGCTTGATAAGAATAAATCAATGAAATCTTTGGTATATAATTCATCATTATAAAACAAGGACAATAAAACAGTTTCATCATTTTCAACAATGCTTAGATAATTGGAATACTCTGCATCTGATTTTAAATATTCATCAAACGTATAATAGAATTCCGGCTTTAAAAGAAGATCATCATTATTGAAATATTCATCAAATTCCAACACTTTAATATAATTCTCATGAATAGTTTCTAGAAATTCCCTAATGGAAATTTGTCTGTTTTCAAATTTTGTGGCAAATGGGACATTATTCTGATTGAAAATTAAGGTTTCATTTGAAAAATTGAATTTATTGAGTGTTAAAATCAAACTTGCCAATAAAAGCTCATTGATTGAAATCGAATTGGATTCAGCAAATCCAACTAAACTCTCTTTCTTAATTTCATATTCAGATTTTTCGATTATGCCCTTTTCTTTTTCACCATTCACATTCGGAGAAATTAAAGTTGATTCATCAAAATCCCAACACAATCCTGACAAATATTCACTGAAAAAATCGCTAGTTTTATCCTCCATCATATCAAACCTTCAAATTATAACTAATAAATAATATCTAAACAAGATAATAAATAATTTATCAAAAAAAATTATTATTCCGTGAAAGATAGCATTAGATAAAACTATTAATCTAAATAATCTAGTTTGAGTATCAATATAGCTTGGCTCTGAAATTTCCTTTACGGTTTCACCATCTTTAACATCCTCGATTAACAATGGTGAGTCCGGATTATGCAACTTCTGATTCATTTTAACCAACTTCATGTTGCTGTTGGCATAACAGTATAGAAATTATCTACTACTTTTTCGATTTTTATTTCATTCATTACGAACGAATAATGCTTGAAAAGTAGGTGAATTATCTACTACTATTTTAATGAATTTTGTTTCATAAGTAAATCAACCCAGTTCCATCAATTGACAAGCAAATTTATCATTTAATCTGAAGTTAAAGTTTATCCTTCATTTTTAAATAATACTTCATTTATTTGAAGTAACAGTATTAACTACATCTAAATGAAGTACTTCAAATTGATAAATGAAAAAAATTAAAAAATTAGATTAATGGCTTAGGACTTTGAGTGAAATCCTGAGGATACTTTTTTTCACATAACTCATATCCAATATATTCCAATCTTTCATTGAGCAATCTTTTTCCATTTTCGGTTACTGCATACAATGGAACTTTTTTTCCAGCATAATATGGTTTTCTTTCTTCAGCAATTTCCCGTATGTTTATGGAAGAGCATCCTGAAATCACATCAGCATAATCAAATAACATCTCCGCCTCTTTTTTGGAAACGTTGGTTGTATGTGCTACGAAAATAAAAATTTTGACATCATCAGGTTTTGGATGTTGCCTTAAATCTCTAACCATTTCTGTTGGGATAATTGTTATTGCAATGTTTTTATATCCTCTTTCAATTGCCATTTCAAGACCTTTTAATGGATTTAACTCTGCAGTTTCAGGATTTAAAACATTTTCTCTTCCAACTTTATCCATTACCTCATCAATTGGAGTGGTGCTTATCAATGCGGAAACTCTTCCTCCAACTCCCTGAACAAGCTCAGCGTCATCAATCAGCAATGTCCCTACTCCCTCACATGCTCCAACCACACAATCAACATTGCCATTGATCATGTTGGTTTTTAATGTTTCGCTGGTTCCAAAGCTCATTGTGTCTTCAACATCAATTGACCTTTGTGGAGTGCACATTCCAAATTCATCTATTCTTTTGTTAATGTTGGATTTGATGAATTCTTTTGTCAAATCACCATTATGCTGACCATTGTCAAATATGGAACAGTAATCAACTACCGGTTCTCCAATGTAGGTTATTTTTCCGTTTTCTATTACGACTTCAGCTTTTCCTAATGCTTCAATTACATGTCTGTCATTCATACAATCACCAGATAACAAATGTTATATACAATGCTTTTTAAATAGATTTTGTAAGGAAAAACTCACAATAGGTCAAAAAGATGAAAAAAATTAAAGATTACGATGACAATTGCCCCATAGATGATACATTGAAATTGATATCCAAAAAATGGGTGATATTTATCATCAGAGACATATTCTTAGGAAAAAAGCAATTCAGCGAATTTTTAGAAGAAAAAACATTGAGCAACAGAGTATTGACAGACACACTCAAATTTATGGAAGACAATGATTTAATTACAAAACAAGTTTTTGAAAATGATATCAAAACTGAATATTCACTAACACAAAAAGGATTCAATCTAAACAAAATTCTCTATAATATGCTGGAATACGGCCTCAATGAAGTAAACAGCGGAAATCTATCTGAAAAACAAAAAGAAGAATTATTAAATGAGTATGAAGTCCTTTTTAAAATCAATGATTAATTTTAACGACTATTCTCATAACATATTAGAAAATTATAAAAATTTTTTAGTTTCTTTTAAAAATTCTTCTGCCTGATTAATTCTTTTTTTAGCTAAATCTTCCCCAATAGAGTCTATTGCAGAATAATCAGCATCTTCCCTGTCTGATTGAGCATTAGTCAAATATTTATACACATTATATCTGAATTCATCTTCATGAACATATTTTAAACTGAACAACTGAATCAAACCTTGATGAGTTTTAGGGACATTGCATTCCTTCTTAATCAATAACGCTTTAGCGCATAAAAACATTGAATAATAAGATAAACTAACTGAATCTGCATAACCTTCAATTTCAAATAAAGCTTTACTATGTTTTAATTTTGTTTCAGCCTTAACAATAAAAGCAAGTACCTCTTCATTATCCAATTGGTACACCATCCTTTAAAACATTAGTTAAAAATGAGAAATTTTTAGTTTTATTGAATAAGTCTTCATTAATTACATGAGCTGAAATAAGTTCTTGTTTATCATACATAATCCATGCAATTTCCTCTGAAATAATATCATCTATATCTTCACGATGATTGGAAATTATTAGAATATCAATGTCTGATTCCTCATGATCATCACCACGAGCAACAGAACCAAATAATATGATTTTAATAATTTTATCACTGTTAATTGCATTTGCAAACTCACGAGCAATCTCAACTCTATTATACATTAATAACCACCATAGATTATTAGATAATAATTAATTTAAATTTTATCAATAATAAATATTTACTAACTGCGACTTTATGAAAAACTTGATTAATTAATATTAAAATAATCTAGTTTGTGTATCAATATAGCTTGGTTCATTGACTTCATTTACAACATCACCAATCAGTCACAGTAGGCATGGTCTAAGAATCTCCGGATCCTACAACCGTAGAGGTTCAATTATCCCATAGATTCAGTAACGTTGGCAACAACAAACAATGTTAAATCAAAATCTGAATTATCTTAACCATCTACAATGTCACTTTTATTTTTTATGAAGACTACTGTTATTATTAATAATATTACCGTAATTACTATCATCATTAAGGAAGTTAAGCTGAATGAATTGACGGAAAGCTGATTATGAGTAATTTTTCCATTTGCCAATATCTGCATTATCACGACTGTAATGGATGAACCTATAGCTCCTATAACCTGCCTTACAGTATTGTTGATTGCCGTTGCATCTTCAACATCACCTGCTACAACACTCATTGCCCATGTAATGGCCGGTGACAGACCGAGTCCGCAGCCGATTCCCCTGATTATCTGAGTAATTAACAGATATTCGAATGAGGAATTCATATTATAATTCATCATGGCAGCAAAACAAATTATATTTATAACTGATGAAGCTATTAAAACAGGCTTTATTCCAATTTTATCTGCCAATATCGGACCGATAAAGTTAAACACTATCATAACGATTGCTGAAGGGAACAATATGAGTCCGGATTCTGTTGAAGAGTAATATGCCACGTTTTGAACAAACAAAGGCACAACTACATTGATTCCGCACATTATAAAGTATAGCAATGCTGCAAAAACAGTCCCGTATACAAAATACTTATTTTTCAGCACATTCAAGTTGACCAACGGTTTTTCAATCTTATTTTGACGATTGACAAAGATTATTAATGAAATTGCTCCGACAACAATTGGTAAAATTACATGAGTTAAGCTGAATCCAAACTCTGCAACATTTGAAAATCCGATCATCAGCCCCACGCAAAACAGTATTGACAATATCAATGAAGGAACATCCAATGGATACTTTTCTGTTTCAAGCTCGAAGTTTACTAAAAGCATTGACAAAATTAAGATTGCTACGGCAATTATTGCCAGGAATTCAAAAATAACTCTCCAGTTATATGAATCGACAATGAATCCACCTATTGTCGGTCCCATTGCCGGCACAATTCCAACAAGGAATCCCATTAAGCCCATGAAAAATCCCCATTTTTCCTCAGGCATTATCCTGAAAATTAATATCTGACCTATTGGCATTAAAATACCTGTTCCCATAGCTTCCAGGATTCTACCAACAATCAGCATTTCAATGCCTGTTGATAAAAAACAAATCACTGATCCCATTATGAACAATATGAGGGAGGTTATCAATATTGTTTTAATCTTAAATCTTTTTGTAATATATGCAGTTGGTGGAATCATTACTCCAAGCACCAACAGAAATATGGAATATGTCCATTGCGCGGTTGCAGAAGATATTGCAAAATCGTTCATATAATAAGGCAAACTTGTTGTTACAATACTTTGTGAGATTAAAGTAATTGAAGAAGCCAGTATAATTATAATTAAAGTTATTAAACCAGTGCTATTTTTAAATTTCATACAATTTTTCCATAGTTGTCTTGATAATAATTTATCATTATCTTATAATTTTTAAATTTTTTGATAAAAATTACAAGAAAAGTTATTAAATCAATTTTATCCACATAAATTAAATAAAAAAATTAAAATAGTTTAGTTTGTGTGTCAATATAGCCAGGTTCATTGACTTCCATTACAACTTCCCCAATCAGCAGGGGCGAATCCGGATTATACAACTTTTGGTTCCTTTTGACCAACTTATGTTGGCATGGGCATGAAACTGTCAAACACTTATTGTGAAATTTAATCAAAAACATTACAAATATTATATTTCAATACTTCCAATAACATCATAATAACTAAAAATACGGACAATATTACCAAATTAACAGATACTTTTTACATGTTACAATCACATCTAATGTCTTTTTTGGAAAATTGGCAGATATATTTTCATGTTTTGACTATTTTAAAGTATCGCTCAAATCGGAAGACATGTCTGCACTGATAATGTTGGATAAAATTGACATGAACATGTTTTTGAAATCTTCAACCAGTTTATCAGAAAACTTGTTTGAATGTGTGATAAATAATGTATAGTCATCACCGTTTTGGTAAACCTGAACAAATAACTCTGTGAGATAATCGCTGAAGTTATTGAGGATATAATTCATAATTTCTTCTGAGTCCATATCTTTAATACTGTTTACATCTTCTATAAACTCATCAGCAATCCAATTTGGAACATATTGGAATAATATATTTACTTCAAAATCATATTTCTGATAAAGTAATAAAATCGGATAATAACTGTGCCTCAATACTCCATAAACAGTGTCTGCGACATCGCCTACATATGAATTAATGGATTGATCTCTACAGTCTATAACCATCGGCATTACATTGGATGTCATGCCTATGAAATTTTCACTGAATCTGTCACGCCCATTTTCAATCATTGTAAATATGACTTTATTGGAGTTTACTAATTGGGATAAAGCATAAGAAAATACACTGGTGAACAATACATTTTCACTAATTCCCGCATTACGTAAAAATGATTTAAATGCTATCTTATCAAATTCCAAATCATAGGATGACATGTTATATCCTTCAGCTGATGAATCATCTTCTAGCAAAATACCCACATCATCAAGATTAGACAGCATAGGATGATAAAATTCAGCCGCTTCATCGAATTTTTCAGTGTTTTTGATTTGATGAGTGAAAGCCGATGTCTTTAAAAAGGTATCATCGAAACCAATGCTGCCTCCATCAAGAAGAGTCATGAAATCATGTTTGAATACACCTGCAGAAACAGCATCAAAAATTATGTGATGAACCATATAAAATAAGTAATATGATTCTTCAGATTCAACAATCATAAACTTGGACAGATAATTATACAAATCAAAGCTTTCAGCAAAGAAATTAATTAGAATATCTTTATCAAGTTTAGATTCCACTAAAATTGGAGGTTTTTCTCCCATTACCAAATACGGATATTCCTCTTTAAATAATTTTACAGTTGTCTTAATCATTTTATAAAGGCCTTTTACATCCATTATTCCATATTTCTTAATTATATTCAGGATTTCTTTTATTCCGAATTTCTTAACTGTAGTTATTAAATCCTTAAGCAAATCCGAATTGGATATATCGTTATCATTTATTTCATATCTCTCACTTAAATGTGTGCTTAAAATAGGGTGCATATCTAATAACTTATCTAAAGAATCAAGTATTTTTTCAAGACCATATTTCTTGGAAATAGAAATATAGTTGGGCATATGGTAAGCATTAACTTTATTATAAATATTTACATCAGCAAATACATTGATTTGTGCTGAATTCAATGGACAACCCGCTTCCAAAGAATAAATGTCCAAATCAAAAGAAAATTCAGACATATTTCTTGCAATTGCTTCGGGAGTTCGGAAAGTAAAGATATCTGCTATAGTAATATCATCAGATTCAATATAATTTAACAGCTTTATTGCAATTAATGAATCTCCACCTAAACGAATAAAATCATCATATATACTAATTTTATCTAAATCCAATGCTTTTTCAAAAGCTTTAACGATTTCTTTTTCATTTTCATCTCTTGGGGCCACATATTCTGCATATAAGCTATCCCTATCAACATCGGGCAAAGCACGCTTATCTACTTTACCGTTAACATTTAATGGGATCTCATCTAATTTGACAACATATGATGGAACCATGTATTCCGGTTTATGTTTAGAAACATGATCGCAAATTGAATTTTTCAACTCAATTTCATCTAAATCATTGTTTACAACAACATAAGCAACAATTTCATTATTTGCATCGTGTTTTATTGTTTGTACAGTAATGTCAGTGACATAGTCTATTTTACGAATTGTCGATTCTATTTCAGACAGTTCTACCCGGTTTCCCCTAATCTTAACTTGCGAATCATTTCTTCCAATAAAGCCAACAGTTCCATCAGGCAATAAACGTACGACATCACCTGTTTTATACATTGTTTCATAACCTTGAATTTCACCATCAAACGGATTGGTGAAGAATGCTTTTCTGTTTGCTTCAGGATTGTTTAAATATCCTTTACTTACCTGATAACCAGATATATATAATTCTCCTACTGCACCGAAAGGAACTCTTCTTTGATGTGAATCCAAAACGTAGATTTTTGTATTCCAATCCGGACCACCCACTGAAGAATCATCGATTTTATCTCTAACATTAATTGAAGTCATAGATGATGTCGCTTCTGTTGGACCATAGACATCAATAAAGGCATAATTTTCCGGAGGTGTTACGGCACCTAATTTTTCCCCTACTGCACATAAATTCTTGATGGATGTATAATCAATACTTTGAACGAACAATTTAGAAACCTGAGTGGTAATAATTGTATGAGTTACTCCATACTTAATGAAATATTCATTTAATTTTCTAATATTTAATTTAATATCATTTGGAATCCAAATAACAGATCCTCCAGTTAAAAGAGCAACATAATGTTGTAAGGAAATATCAAAACCGACTGATGCAAAAACGCCATAGACATCATCAGAAGTGAAATTGGAATTATGCTGATAGTATGAAACCATATTAGCAATTGAATGTCTGCCAACTTGCACAGCTTTCGGATTTCCAGTTGTACCTGAAGTAAATAAAATACATGCCACATCATTATCTGTTGGATTATGGTAATTTAAGCTATTTAATTCTCCCACACTCTCAGATAATGATGAAACATTAATGACCGTTGGGGTTGAATCCAATTCCTCAATGAGCTCATCCACACGATTTTGGAAATGATTTGTAGTAATGATTGCTTTTGAGTTGGAATTTTCAACCATATATTTCATACGGTTAATAGGATGGTTTTCATCAATTGGGACATAGGAAGCGCCAACTGATAAAACGGCAAGATTAGATAGCAATACCCAATGATTACGCTCAACAAATACAGAAACGGTATCATTGGATCCAATATTATTATCAATTAACAATTTTTGAATTTTATCTATTAAGAAAGCTGCTTCAGCATAAGTATATGAAACATTATCGGCTAAAACAAGATTATTGTTCGGATATTTGGATAAATTATCATTAAAAGCATCTAAAATATCAGAATAATATAAATCATGACTAGTTTCATTAATCTCATCTAAAACAACCAAATCCCTACTGGAAATATAACTAATGTCACTTAAATTAGAAACATTCACCATGCATTTCAAAATTAATTTATATGATTCAATAAAATGATTAATAAAATCACTGGAATATTTATCTGAATAAAGAATGCTTAAAATATAATTATTATCTCTTTGAATAATTTCAACAGTTAAATCAGCAATTAAATCATCCATATTGCTTAACAGCTCATTATCATAAATATCCTCAAAATTACTGGTATCTTTAATCCATTCGGGGATAAATTGGAAAAGAATATTTGAATTTATATCATACTTATTAGCCAATAACCTAAACGGATAATAATTATATCTCATAACACCATAAACTCTATCAAACATATGATTCATAAAAGAGTCTATATTTTGATTTTTACAGTCTACCAATAAAGGTAATGTATTAACAAACATACCTATTGAATCATAATTTGCGAATCTGTCACGACCGTTTTCAACAATATTGAATAATACCTTTTCACTGCCAACAAATCTGGATAATGTATAAGCAAAAGCACCACTAAACAAAAGATTTTGACTAGCATTATGCTTGTCCAAAAATGAATTTATTATATCCTGATCTAAATCCAAATCTATTAAAACAGAACCTTGACCATCAGACAATACACTATCCAATAACTCACCAGCTTCATCAACATCAGCCAGCATGGACTCATAAAATTCATCAGCTTTAACAAAAGCACCGGTTTCAACAATTTGTTGACTAAAAGCAGAAACTTTTAAGAATGAAACATCTAAATCAACAGCATTACCGTCAAGAATAGACTGCAAATCCTGTTTAAATACGCTATCTGACAATGCATCAAAAATAATATGGTGGAAAACAGCAAATAAACTGAAACCATCATCATTCTCAACAATCAGGAACCTGCATAAACTGTCATGCAAATCAAAAGGTTCAACTAAATTATTGATAAAGTCATCACTAACATTAGATTCAACTGTAATTGAAGGCTTGGATCCTTTAACTAAATAAGGAACATCAAAATCATCACTAACACACATGCCTAAAATTGGATGAACCTCCAACATCACATCCAAAGCATTTTTAACGTCATCAATATCATATTCCTCAGAAATATTCATAGATAATGGAATCAAATAGGAATCTTTCTTATCATTTGCCATTATATCCAAATAAACATTCAATTGAGATTCATTTAAAGGACAACCTGAATCCACAGAATAAATATCCAAATCAAACTGCATGTCTGATTTGATGATATTTTTTGCAATATCATAAGGGGTGCGCAGACTCAAAATATCCGCTACTGATACATTATAATCTTTAATAACAGACACTAATTTGATTGCAGTTAGAGAATCCCCTCCAATCAGTATAAAATCATCATAAATGCCTATTTTGTCATGATTGAATACATTTTCAAATGCTTCAACTATATCTTTTTCTACCATGTTTCTTGGAGCCGCATACTCGGCATGCAAACTGGTCAGATTTACTTCAGGCAAAGCGCGTTTGTCCACTTTACCGTTAATAGTCAAAGGAATTTCATCTAATAGAACAACAAATGAAGGAACCATATAATCTGGTTTATATTCTCCAACATAATTGCAGATATTGTCTTTAAGGCCATAAGTTTCACCAGATACTACAACATATGCTACCAATTCATTATTATCCCCATTTTTAATTGCTTGAACAGTCACATCTTCAACATAATCTATTTCACGAATTAACGTTTCAATTTCAGACAGTTCCACACGGTTTCCTCTGATTTTAACTTGACTGTCACGGCGACCCACAATAGCTAATGTATTATCTGGCAACATTCTTACCATATCCCCCGTACGATACATTATGCCACCATCAAATGGATTGTCAACAAATGATTTAACTGTTTCCTCTTCACGGTTTAAATATCCATCAGCGATCTGATGGCCTGCCAAGTATAATTCTCCTACTGCACCACAGGGTACACGTCTACATTCCTGATCTAAAATATAAGCTTTGGAGTTGTAATTTAAAATACCGATTGATGTGTCATCAGTTTTTTGGGAGATGTCTATTGATGTGATAAATGCAAATGCTTCTGTTGGTCCGTAGTCATCCATTACAATGTAGTTTTTTGGACTTTCGAATTTGCCTAATTTCTCTCCCCCTACTGATAAAACCTTCAATGAATTATTATTAACATTTTGCATGAATAGTTTACTTACTTGAGTAGTTATGAATACATGCCCCACATTATTTCCAATGAGATACTCGTTTAATCTATCCATATCATATTTTATGTCTTCAGGTATGATGACTAATTGAGCACCAGAATATAAAACTTTGAATATTGATTTGTATCCTGCATCAAAACCAATTGACGGATACAGTGCATAAATATCATCATGGGTTAATTTTTGAGCATCCACATAATGAGCAGCTAAATTAAGAACAGATTTTCTAGTGATTTTTACACCTTTTGGTATACCTGTAGTACCGCTGGTATAAAGAATACCTGCCAAATTGCCATAAACGACAGGCAAATATGATAAAGTACCAATACTCTCTTCAACAATACCAGAAACATTCACAAAAATCCTATCGTTAAACAAATCATGTAAATGATTATAATTCTCATTGTCTGTAATGATAACTTTTGAATTTGAATCTTTTATCATGAACTCAATTCTTTGATCTGGAAGATTATTGTCTATAGGAACAGGAACGGCACCAATAGACAATATTGATAAAACATTGAACAAATACCATTCAGAACATTCACATACAAAGGCAACACAGTCATCAACATTAACTTCAGCTTGTTTTAATAATTCAGCAATCTTGAATGCTATAAAAGCACACTCAGCATGACTATAAATATTATTGTCCATAGACACAAGCGGACTATCTGGATATTGGGCCAGATTATCATTAAAAGCATCTAAAACATCATCATAAACCAGATTATATTCTGTATTGTTATAATCATCCAGCAATTTAATATCTTCATTAGAAGTATAATTAATGTCACTTAGCTTATTTGCAATAAGTATTCCATGCAAAATCAATTTATATGACTGTATGAAATGGTTGATAAAATCACAGGAATATTTATCGCAATAGATTACATTTAAATAGTATGCACTGTCTTTTTTAAGGACTTCGAATGTTAAATCAGCATTCAAGTCATCCATATTCCTTAAAATACCTAATTTTTCATAAACTTCACGCACATTATTATCATCATTATCTATCCATTCCGGAACGAATTGGAATAGAATATTGGCATCAATATCATGTTCATTTGCAAGTAATCTGAATGGATAATAGTTGTAACTCTGGACATCATAAACTAAAGAAGTCACGTATTCAATAAATGATGAAATATCTCTATTACTACAATCTACCAATAATGGAAGTGTATTTACATACATTCCCATGGCATCGTAATTATTAAACCTGCTCCTTCCGTTATCTATAATATTGAATAATGCTTTGTCATTGCCTGTAAATCGAGATAATGTATAAGCAAAAACACTTGTAAACAGCATATTTTCATTAATGTGTGGCTGATTTAAGAATATGCTGCCATCCAAATCCAAGTCGATTTGAGCTGTGCCCGCTCCGTCTGCACCAATGCTATTCAATAATATTCCTGCCCCATTACATTCAACAAGCATATTATCATAAAAATCATGAGCTTTAAGGAAAAGTTCAGATTCCTGAATTTTCTGTGCAAATGCTGAAACCTTTAGAAACGAATCATCAACTTCAAGGGTTTGTCCTTTAAGTATTGCCCGCAAATTCTCTTTGAATGTAGCACATGATTTTGCATCACAAATGATATGGTGGAATGCACCGTAGAAATCATATGAACCATCATTTTCAATGACCAAAAACCTGCAAAGACTGTCATGCAGGTCAAATGATCGGGTTAAGAATTCTATAATAAAATCATCATCAACATCAGACTCGACAATAATCTGCGGTTTGGAATTTCTTATCAGATATGGAACATCATATTCATCACTAATGCACATGTTTAAGATAGGATGGACTTCAAACATTTTATTTAATGCATCGGTTATTTCATTTAAATTATGACCCTTTGAAAATTCCATATATATTGGAAGAAGATATGCATCTGCTTTCTCATTTACAACAATATCAAGATAAATATTCAATTGGGATTCATTTAGAGGACATCCTGAATCTATAGAATAAACATCCAAATCAAATTCAACATTATTTTCATTAATGTTATCTGCAATTGCTTGAGGAGTATTTAAACTTAAGATATCGCCTGCAGAAAGGTTGTAATCTCCAAGTATTGCCAATAATTTAATTGCCGTTAAGGAATCTCCCCCAAGTTGTGTGAAATCATCATAAATACCTATCCTTTCCCGATTAAACACTTCTTCAAATGCCTCAACAATATCTTTTTCTAACTTATTTCTTGGCGCTACATATTCGCTTCCTAAATTATCAACATTAACTGCAGGTAATAAACGTTTATTCACTTTACCATTTACATTTAAAGGAATTTTATCAATTGAAACAACGAATGAAGGAACCATATATTCTGGTTTGCATTGACCCATATAATCTTTAATATATTCGACGACGTCTCCTTCAAAGTCAGGAACAACCACATATGCAACTAGTTCATTATTTGGACCGTTTTTAACGGTTTGAATAGTCACATCCTCAATTTCATCAATGCGTCTTATTGTTTGTTCAATTTCAGATAGTTCAACACGGTTTCCTCTGATTTTTACCTGGGAATCTGCTCTTCCTATAATGGCAATGCTTCCATCTTGTAAATATCTTCCCAAATCTCCAGTTTTATACATTTTATTATAACCCTCGATTTTACCATCGAACGGATTTTGGAACAATGCCTTTTCGTTTTCCTTAGGATTTTTAAAGTATCCCTTGGTTGTCTGATATCCTGATAAATAAATTTCACCAACAGCACCCAATGGAACTCTTCGCAGTTCATTATCTAAAATATAAGCTTTAGTGTTCCAGTTCAGCATACCGACTGATGAATCATCAATTTTATTTTGAACTTCAATTGAAGAAATATAATTCGCTTCCGTTGGGCCATATACATCACTTATAATATAATTTTTTGGCGGAGTTATGCTACCCAATTTTTCACCGGCAGTTTGTAAATACTTCAATGAAGTTTCAGATACAGTATTAACAAATAATTTGGCCACTTGTGTTGTAATTAATGTATGTGTCACTCCATAATTGATAAAATAATCATTTAATTTGAAAATATTTAGTCTAATGTCATTTGGAACATATGTTACTGATCCTCCAGTAAATACTGATGCAAACTGCTCTAAAGAAACATCAAAACCAACAGATACAAAAATTCCCAAAACATCATCTGATTCAAATCCAGTGCTGTCAACATAATACTCTATAAGATTTAAGATACCTACAGTTGTCATTTGAACCGCTTTAGGATTTCCTGTTGTTCCTGAAGTATAAAAAATACATGCCACATCATTAACAGATGAATCAACATAATCCACATGATTTGATGTTTTTACATCATCCAATAAAGAGGAAATGTTGATTATATTTAAATTCACATTTGATTCATCATCAATTTTTTCGACACGTTTTTGGAATGTGTCCGTTACAATTATTGCTTTTGATTCTGACTGCCTTATCATGAACTCAATACGCTTATCGGGATGATTTTCATCAATTGGAACATAAGTAATACCTTGGGATAAGCAACTTAATGCAGTTATAAGTGTCCAATGGTTGCGGTCGACAAAAACTGTTACAATATCATTATCCCTAACTTCATGTTGCTTTAATAATGAATTTAAACTATTTACAATATATGCAATTTGGGAATATGTGTAGCTTGCATAATCACTTAGTGTTAAAATATTATCTGGATTCTCAGTCAACTGTCTGTTGAAAGCATCCAGGACACAATCATATTTTAAATCATGTTCTGTCTGATTAAAACTATCTAAAATATTTAAATGATCATTTCCAATGTAATTAATCTCTCCAAGTTTATCAACATTGAGCATTTCACGTAGAATTAACATGTATGTTTTAGTAAACGTCTCAATAAAAGTGTTTGAGAACTTATCGGAGTATAAAATTCTGATTCCTAACTTGTCCTCACCAACATCAAAAATAAAGAATGTTAAATCACCTTCGGAGTCATGTTCCAACTCATTTACACAATATCCGGATTCGTCCTTATCCAGTAAAGTGGAAAACAGATTGTGAGCATATTGGAATGAAATGTCAAATTTCAGGTCAAATTCATTAGCCAACAAACGGAAGGGATATAAATCATTCTTCATTACGGTATTTACCAAACTGCCGGAATATTCCAAATAGGAGTCAACAGTTTGATTTTTACAATCCATGAGTATCTGCAATGTTTTTACAAACATCCCGACAGATTGTGAATGATTAATATGGCCCCTACCATCTTCAAGAATATTAAAAAGGACTTTTGAAGATCCGGTAAATCTGGACAATGTATATGCAAAAACACTTGAGAAAAATTGATTACGGGTAATGGAATGATCTTTTAAAAAACCAGTCAATTCATCTTCATCAATGTCAAATGTATTTATATAATTAGATTCCTCATCCCCGCCAATACTATGCAGTAATTCCTGAACTTCATCCCTATCAGCCAGCATATTGGACATGAAAGTTTTGGCTTCATCCATATAATCTGAAGAGAGATTTTCCTCAAATGAAATTTCTCTTAAAATTCCATCATCAACAAAATCAACATTTTTACCATCCAATATGGAATATAAAGTATTTAACAGAATATTTATGGACGAACCGTCGAAAATAACATGATGAATGTCCATGCATAAACTGGTAGAATCCTCCTCACCAATTATTAAAAATCTGGATAAACATTTTTCCAAATCAAAAGGCCTTACAAAAGATTGAATATCCTTTAAAGGCCCTTCTTTGATTTCCGGCTTTGCATCAAAAATGCATGACGGCATTTCATCTTTTTTAATTATTATTCTTCCTTTTAAAATAGGATGCACATCAGACAATTTATTTAAAGCATTTCTGATTTGGTCAGCAGAATATCCTTTCTTGAATTCGATTATAAACGGATTGTTATATCTTGTTCCCATATCATGAGTCATCTCATCCAAATAAACATTTAATTGAGATTCTGACAATGGACATCCTTCATCAAAAGTATATTTAAGCTCATTAATACACGACGTGCCTTTAAAATTAGATTTAATATACTCACCAATATTATTCGGTGTTGAAAGTTCAATCATCTCCTGTGAGGAAATGGTCACACCGAATTTTTCTTTTAATAAAATCTGCAAATTCATTGCTGATAGTGAATTTCCACCCAATTCGACAAAACCATCATCAACTAAAACCAAATCATTATCCAAAACCTCTTTGAATGCCCCAACAACACCCGCAAGCACATCATCTTCAATATCCATTTCAGCGTTTACTGCAGACATCCTTTTTAATCTTGCCTTGTCTATTTTGCCATTCATGTTTAGGGGAATTTCTTCCAATTCCATGAAAAGTGATGGAACCATGTAACTAGGCAATTCATCCTTTAACTTCTCTTTAATAAGATTGATATCGAGTTCAGCATTGGTTGTGTAATATAATGAGAGAGTATCATTTTCCGCATCCAGATAAACGTTTTCAATTTCGGGAATGCTATTAACAATATTTAGGATTTCACCGGATCCAATACGAAATCCCCTAACAGACAGCTGGTCGTCTTCACGGCCAATGATTTCAATATCTCCGTCAAAATTATAAAAACCAATGTCTCCTGTGCGATACATTATTTTATTATTTTCATCGTCAGAATAAGGGTTATCTACAAAAACTTCACTTGTCAATTGAGGATTATTGTAATATCCAGGACTTATATACTCACTTGAAACGCAAATTTCACCGGGAACGCCAATAGGCATTTGATTGGAATGTTCATCTAAAATATAGACATTTGTATTTGTAACCGGCCTGCCGATAGGCAAATTATCATCATCAATGTCTTCAAAATCATAAACTTTGGTAACTCCAAATACAATCTCAGTCGTACCATAAAAATTTATTAATTGGGTGCTTCTTTGCCTTTTGCTTAATTCCTTTAATTTTCCCCCTGCCAAAACAAGATAATCCAATTTTATATCCTCATTTTCCATAATCGGAACAGCAAGGGTCGGAGGTAAAAACAGACTGTTCATAGGATTCTCTTTAAGAACTTTAATCAATGCCAAAATGTCTTTCTGCTCATTTTCATTGAATATCCTACAGCCGCCGCCAAACAGAAACGCAAGAAAGATCACATAAGATGCAATAAAACTAAAACTCAAATAACATCCAATAAGGTCACCATAGGAAAAGGAAAAAATATTTTTAAAGGACTCGAATAATCCGGCCAGCTGGTGATTGGTAACTTTTACTCCTTTAGGAAGGCCTGTGGTGCCTGATGTGAACATGATGGAAAACAGATTCTCGCCGGCAGCTACTATCTCAACATCGACATCATCATCTGAATTTAAATCTTCAATACAAATTATATCAAAATCTAAATCAAGTTTGCCTGCAATGTCTTTTGTTGTAACTATACATTCCGCTTCGGAAATCTCCAACATATGCTCAATACGATTGACAGGATATATGGTATCTATTGGAATGAACGCCGCCCCAAGCTTATTTAAAGCAAGAACCAATTCAGGAAAATGATAATTACGGGGCAATATCAGACCTACATGACTGTTTAAAGAAATATCGTAATTTTCAAACAAATCATTTGCAATGGAATTGCTGGATTTTTCCAGTTCTCCATAACTGACCTGATTTACACCATCATCAACTGCAATTGCATCGGGATTTTCAAGCGCATGACGGCGGAAATATCCGGAAATCAGCAAATCCTCATCAACATCGGCATCTTCACCTTTGCAGAAATCGGAAAGCAGCTTTTCTTCAGCCTCCGAAAGAATATTCACATCCTTTAAAAGACGATTTGGGAACTCCACGACATTATTAATCATGGATTTGATATTATCCGCCATATGCTGAATGTAAATGTCTGAGAATAAATCTGCATTATAAACAATTTCCAAATGATTATTATATATATTCAATGTCAGGGCGGAATCGTAACCGTTATAGATGCATATGTTTTCATTTAAGTCGGAAAAATCATAAATGGAATAATAAGACAAATCTTCATCCACATAATTCTCTATACTTACTTTAGTATGGCTGACCGCCCCATCATAAATAGAATTAAATTGATGCAAATAATCAGTGAAGGAGTCAGTGCTGTTTAAATCCATTTTTAAAATTGTTTTCAAACTCGATCCTTTTAATGGAATGTCCGTTTTCAGCAGACAACCATTCTGTCTGTTTATACGTGATAGGTACAGTGAAAAGGCGCTGGCATAAAAATTAAATATTGAACAATCCTGATTTTTAATGAAATTTGAAACCGATTCTTTATCAATCTCAATTTTGTGACGTTTATAATCACCAGATTTTAAATTATGGAATTTTACATAATCGCCTGCATTTAAACCAATGTCTCTCCAATATGCAGAATCCTCATCATAATCAGAAGAATTCAAGTAATTTTTAACATATTCATAATAACAAGTTAAATAATTTTCACCACGGACATCTTCAACATTATAAAAATCATTTAGTGAGGAGTAATTGAATATTGACGGGTGAATTATTGCCAATAGTGTAAATTTTTCATTATTCTTTAAAACAAGGAATTTATATAAAAAGACATTTACGGTATCTTCAAATTCATAATTAAAAAAAGAATTTATAATGCTTTCAATATTTTCGGAATTTAAATTGGAGACATCCTTAATTTGATAATTCACATCAGAATTATTAATGAAAAACAGATTAGAATCATTATCAAATTGAAAATTCAATAAATATTTAGCTCTATCAAAAACATCATTTATTAAATTATTCTTATAATCTAATTTAAATTTAATCATACAATAATTCAAAAAAGGAACCCTCCAATAGGATTATCAATATAATATTGACATCATCATCATATAAATTTTTACTAAAAAGAATATTTGACCCTTTCAAAAACTTGCATGTTACCTTATTTTTATTGCCATTGATGAAATATCCTTAATAATTTTTGTTGTGCATCAATATAGTTATGTCCATTAACCTCTTTTACAACATCACCAATCAGCAATGGTGAATCTGGATTGTGCAACTTTTGGTTCTTTTTAACCAGCTTCATGTTGCTGTTGGCGTGACGCACTTTAAATTATCTACTACTTTTAGTGAAATTTGTTCGATACAATACGAATAAAAAAATTAAAAAGTAAATGAATAATCTATTACTTTTTAGTTAAATTTATTTCAAAAAAAATAAGACATTATAATTCAATATAATATGGACATATATTAGCGAATTCATCATTATCTAATCTTAATCCTTTTGGAATGACGCCAAGTTGTTTGAATCCTAACTTTTCATACAGGTGTCTTGCAGATAAATTATCTTCAACAACTGCATTGAACTGAAGAATTAGAAAATCAAGTTCTTTTGCTTTTTCAATAGAATCCGAAACCAATTTTTGGCCAATGTGTTTTCCTCTTGCTTTTGAAGACACTGCATAGCTAGCATTGGCAATATGACTGCATCTTCCCACATTATTTGGATGGAGAATGTACAGTCCGAGAATTTCACCGTCAAATGCAACTCCAACATGACTTTGACTGTTGAAAAAAGCAAAACCAGTCTTTAATGTCAGTGCTTCTTCTTGTGGAAATGCATTGCCCTCCTCTACAATTTCATTCCAGATTGAAATCATTTCAGGCAAATCATCCTTGGTGAATCCTCTAATAATCATCATTTAGTAAATTTAAAAATAATGTTATATAAAATTTACATCAACAACCTCTATTTACAATATGAAACTTGTTTTTGAAAAGTATTTGATGAGAATTATTCCATATCATTCCCCCAACTGATAGTACGTAATATTCACTAAATTTCATCACCCAATAAGAAATCCAATATATTCATATGTTTTATTCCATCTTGGGACATGTCAAATTCATCGGTTGATATGACATATTTCGGATAATTGTCCTTAACCAGAAGCAAGGGTCTGAATTCCCTTTCAATTGTCTCCTCGTGTGACAGTTCCCTTGTTACTTGAACATAGATTCTTTCACCCATTTTTTTGCAGACAAAATCAATCTCATAATTTCCAACACAACCGATAGTTATTTCATATCCTCTTCTTAAAAGTTCAAAATAGACAATATTTTCCATTATTCTGCTGTTATTAACCTGATTTCTGCCTATGCGCACCTGGTTGAATCCCTGATCGACACAATAATACTTTTCATTAATGGAAATTATTTTTTTACCTTCCAAATCTTCCCTTTGAACTTTACACAAGAGACAAGCATTTGTAAGATAATCCAAGTAATTGTATATGGTTTTTGGAGAAACCTTTATCTTCTCTTTTGTGCGCAGATAATCGGAAATGCTTTTTGAAGAAACTATTTTTCCAGTATTATCAAGGATAAAATCAACTATTCTTGTAAGCAATCCAGTATCTCGAATGTTATATCTTTCAATAATGTCTTTTAGAAATATTGAATTAAAAATATCATTTAAATATTCTGTTTTATCGATTTCAGATTCGAGAGAAAGCAGAAATGGAAATCCTCCATAAATCAAATAATCAGCAAATGCCTTTTTATTAGGGGGTATTTTTTTATAGTCGAGATATTCCTTAAATGAAAACGGATACATTTTGATTTCCATATATCTTCCAGCGAGATGAGTGGCCAATTCTCCGGACAACAGTTTTGAATTGGAACCTGTCAAGTATATATCACAGTCATAATCTACACGAAAGCTGTTGATTGACTTTTCCCATTCGTCAACATTTTGAATCTCATCAAAAAACATGTAGATTTTACCATCCATATCTTTTGTCAAATCCCTTACAAGCAGATCCAATTCACGAGGATTTGAAACATTCCTGTATTTTGCACTTTCAAAATTAATTAAAAGAATATTATCTTTACTTATTCCTCTTTCAAGCAGTTCTTCTATAATTAAATTAAACATGTAAGACTTGCCGCATCGCCTTACGCCAACAATGATTTTAATGATATCCTTATCAATCAATGAAGAAATCCTATTCAAATACAACTCTCTCTTTACCATAATTATACTTATGAAATTATTAACATATAAGTTTATGTTTTTTTAAAAATAAAAATTATAAACATATATAAATATTGATTTTATTATATAAAAATTATTGTAGTATAAGTTAATAAATTAAAATAATCTTTGTTGAGAATCAATATAGCTAGGTTCATTAACTTCTTTTACAACATCCCCCTCTTTAACATCACCTATCAGCAAAGGGTGAATCAGGATTATGCAACTTTTTGTTCCTTTTGACCAGCTTCATGTTGGCGTTTGCATAATACATATCGAATTATCCACTACATTTAGTGAAATTTGTTCGATACAATACGAAAAAAATGATCAAAAGTAGATAAATTATCTACTACTTTTTAGTGAAATTTTCAATGGATACATTGATTTAGTTACTTTAAACGGTTCTTAACTTTTTAATGCCCAAGGCAAGCAGCGTAGCCAATACTATCATGCAAAGAGCAAGTACGGAACTCAACAAATCATTCATCACAAGGTTCTTGAAGAAGTAGGCTATCAGAATTCCTGTTACCGGTACAAAGAACCATTGAATTATATAAATATTGTTGATGTTGCTGCTTAAAATTTTAGATACGTTAATAACTGCATCAGGCACATATTTAACCAGCCAATAGCACAGACCAATCACTCCATGGGCATTGATTATACAGAATGTCGCATCCAAAGTATTCATGAAGTAATATAAGTGAATGTCATCAGACAGAATTCCTCCCCATAGCTTTGTAGATACGAAGAAGTATATTAAAGCAATTACTATATAAATTGGCCAGAATTTGAAGAAATCTCCCTTATCCTTAGCCTTTATAAAGTACTGTCCCCAAATATATCCTCCAACCGGAAATATAAACCAATTGAATAGTGGAAAAGCACTAAATCCTCCTTTAGTACCGATGAAGTTAGCGAAAATCAAGTTTAAAACAGGAATGCCCAAATCAGTCTCTTTCAATAATGTTCCGATTATGGACATGACAACTGCAATGACTATCAGCTTCTTGTTTGAAACCTCGAATTTCTTCAGGATTCCCATGGCAATGAATGACAAACCGGCAAATGCAAGGATATCAACACAAAACAGCAAAAGTCCTCCATATATAGGGAAAGCATCCCAATTGCCTAAAAGAGTTCCAGAGAGGAAATGAGGTATGAACCACTCAAATATGTTTACCAAAATGCCCAAGAGGTATAATTTTACCCCTCTTTTTATCATTACATCCCCTTGGCTGTGCCTTGAATAAACGATGCCCACACCCATACAGAACATGAAAATAGGTGCGGCATAAGGCCTGCCCAAAATATTACCTACAACAAATTCGTAAACTGGACTAAGGGCAGAATTATAATTCATAACCACCCACATGGTGTGAAGAAAGACCATGAAAATAATGGATAATGCCTTAGCAATATCCAATTCAACCTGCCGACCAGTATTGACATTTTCCTTAGAAAATAAATTATCAAAATACATATTATCACTTAATTGTTGTCATATGCTCTCAGCTAAATCTTACACAAACATTCCACTTAAAAGAATTGAAAAGATAAGGATTTTCAATTCCTGACAGTTATCCTTACGCTTTTGGAAACTGGCCTGTAGAGGGAGTTTCCTTTGAATTTAATGCTTGCTTTGTGTTTGCCTATTTTAGTTAATCTTTTAATTTTAAACGTTGCTTTGCCTTTGGAGTCGGTTTTGGCAGAGTACGTTTTACCATTGACTTTTAAATAAACTTTTGCTTTTTTCATTGCTTTACTTTTAGAGTTTTTCAGGATTATTGTGTATTTTTTGATTTTTGCAGTTCTTTTGAATGTTTTTGATTTAGCAGTTATTTTCGTTTTCTCCTTGTTGACGGCAATTTTGACAGTTTTACTTATTGGACTGTAATTACTATTTTCAATTTTAATAATCATGTTCTTTTTACCGGTTTTTGCAGTTTTTAAGATTTTTGCAGTTAACTTTATTGAAGCAAATCCATTTTTGATAGTGGAAGTTCCAATCTTTTTGCCATTTAGTGTAAATGCTACTTTAACACCATCATTTACATTTTTGAAGCTGACTTTGTATGTTTTAGCATAGTTGATGACAACTGCCTCATTTTCAGCATTGATTGTGATGTTCCTTTTATTTACAGTGAAACTGACCGGAATATCTGCTTTTGACATGTTATAGTCAATGAATGCAACATCAGCATTGTAAGTTCCAGCATTTAATTTAGGAATAATAAGTGTTGCGATTCCATCTTTTACATCAGCATCATATACAACATTATTAACCTTAACAACCACCTTGCCACTGTTCAATGGATATATGGCACTGCTGTTCACTAGAACTTTAATGTTAACGTCCTTGCCGTAAACAACATCTTCAGCTTCAAGGATTTCCATAGAAATTGAATCATTTACCAATGGAGCATCACTTGAAACATTATTTAAGGTTAATTTAGCACCTGATCCAACATCAATGCAATTTTCACCATTGCACATGAATTCGCAATTGCTGATTATCATATCGGCTGCGGTTTCGACTGCCCTGCCCACGGTTGCATTGTTTTCAATGAAATTGGAGCAGTTTATGATTGTTTTACCCCCATTGTAGACTGCACCACCATTAGATTCTGCCCTGTTGTTGGAAAAGATAGTGTTGCTTATTGTTCCATTATTTGCGTACCAGTAGACTGCACCCCCATTTGCTGCGAGATTATCTGTGAAATTACAGTTGCTTTCTGTTCCATTTGACCCCTCCCAGTAGATTGCACCACCATTAGATTGCGCCGTGTTGTTTATGAAGTTGCAGCCATTTACGCACCCATGTTTTTTCTGCCAGTTGAGTGCACCACCATTGGATCCCGTGTTGCTTGTGAAATTGCAGCCGTTCATTATCCCATATTCTCCAAACCAGTAGACTGCACCACCCTCTGTTCCCGTATTGTTAATGAAACTGCTATTATTTACAGCACCATTACTAGCAGTAGGGTCCCAGAAGATTGCACCGCCCTGACCGAAAGAGGAGTCATTTTTGAAGTTGGAGTTGCTTATTGTTCCATTGACTCCACACCAGCAGATTGCACCACCCTTTTGTGTTCCAATGTTGTCAGTGAAACTGGAGTTGCTTACTGTTCCATTTGACCCCATCCAGTAGATTGCACCACCACCCTTTTTTGTTGCCGTATTGTTAATGAAGTTGGAGTTGTTTACTGCTCCATTAGCCCCAAACCAATAAATTGCACCCCCCATTTGTGTTGCTATGTTGTTTGTGAAGCTGCAGTTGTCTATTGTTCCATTATCTCCACCCCAGTAGACTGCACCGCCGTTATCAGTAACATTACCATTAATGAATTTTATATTTTTCAATGTGATTCCAGTTGAGGTTATGTTGAGTATTCTAGACTGTCCCTGCCCATTCAGTATCGCATCATTTCCAATGATTGTTAAATTGTCTTTATCAATTATTATTGCTGTTCCTGATCCGTTATAAATCCCATCGAGTTCAATTGTATCTCCACTTTTTGCAGAAGATATTGCCGTTTGAATGTCAGCAAAAGTATCTCCGCCAACAGAGGTATCTAATATTTCGTTGTTTTCCATTTCGTTTAACTTAGAATCATCGTTTCCAGTTGAAATTTCTTCCTGACTTATTTCATTGTGGACATCTTGACCTGATGCAGCATTATTTGCAGCACTTACACCACCTATTAAAACAAGTAATATCAGCAATACTATAAATCCCATCAGCAGTTTATTCTTTGTCAGTATAAGAACCCTCCATTTTATTTTAGTTAATGTTCATTTATTTGATGTATTGAACATGATTTGTTATTCAATAGTATACAGAAGTCATCAGATTATTCTGCACCAACATTATAATGAAATATCTTTATTCAATGAATATTTAAAATTTATTGTAGATATATATTCATTATCTGAATTAAGCCAACAACCAAAAAGCAACATGCTTTTCGCTAGCTTTAGTTCTCATCATTATAAAATTAAATCAAATCAATTAATGAAATACAAAAGTAAGTTTTTTCTTGTATTTCTAATGAGAGAATTGGAATTTCAATGTCGCGAAATTTTTCCCAATCTAAACTACCTCTAATGTTACTGCCCGTATAAAGAAATTGCATTATGAACATTAAACAAATACATACAAACCATTAACAATAATAACTAAAATACATATTATTGTAAAAAAGATTTTTAATAATCATATAAAATAAAAGTAAAAATATTTTACAGTGGTGACATGAATAAGACATTCATTACAAAAATGCCCAATCATATCGGTGCATTTTTAAAAGCAAGCAAATGCTTGTCCAATTTGGGAATAAACATTACACGTGTGAGTTATAATAAATCTGTGGATTCCCATTTATTATTTATCGATGTTGAAGGCAGTCCGGAAAGTCTTGAAAAAGCGACTCAGGAACTAATGTCAATAGGTTATATCCGCCATGATTTGGATCATCGCGATGTAGTTCTACTTGAATTTAAGCTTAAAGATATTCCCGGTGCTGTTACACCAATTTTAGAGCTAATCAGTGATTTTAATTTCAACATTACATATATCAGTTCTCAACAGACAGATAAGGAATTCCAGTTCTTTAAGATGGGTCTCGTTGTTGAAAACCAAGAAAATGTCAACACATTCATCAAAAAAGCAAGCGAATTATGTCCAATTAAAGTAATTAATTCAGATTACGCCAATAAGATTTATGACAATAGCTTTTTTTACAACAACTTTGTAAATCAGATATCCTCCACAATGGATATCTCAGATGAATCCAAAAATGAACTGATTATCAATACAAACCTTGTGATGCAAATGCTTAACGAAAGCGGAGTTTTGCCGTTCCATACCTTTGACAGCATAAGCCGATTTACAGAAATAATTGCAGCTTCAAAAGGAGAGAATTTCACACCAAGAATAACAAAGCATAAAATAACCGAAAATAGCGAAATAACACTTATCGAACCTCCCTGCGGAAGCAACATTGCAATCATAAAAAGCTATGGCAAGTACTTATTCATTGATACCGGATATGCCTGCTATGAAGCGGAAATGCTTTCAATCATCAAGGAAATCATCCCTGATTTTGACAATACTTCAAAAGAAGTATTCATAACCCATGCCGACGTTGACCACTGCGGACTGTTGCCCCTTTTTGACATTATCTATGCCAGCAACAAAAGTGCAGAATCACTGAAATCAGAATATAACCATGAAAGCAATTTCCGTGAAAAAAATCCACTCCACAAACCATATATTCGTATTTGCAATATATTAACTTCATATAACCCCGTTTCCCCTCAAAAAATTCAAGTTGTAGGAGCTGAACGAACAATAACAAAATCCCTTGAACAAACTGGAGTTTTTGATTTTGGTGAATTGCATTTTAGTCTTTATGAAGGAAAAGGAGGCCATCTTCCTGGCGAATCTGTTTTAATTGATTTTGAACATAAAATTGCATTTACGGGAGACATTTTTATAAATATGAAAGACATGATTCCTAAACAGGCGGAATATAATAGATATGCTCCAATTTTAATGACATCTGTTGATTTTGATTCTGACCTTTGTCGAGAAGAAAGAAATAATCTATTTAATAAATTAAACACTGGAAAATGGCAAATCTTCGGAGGCCATGGTAGTAAAAGGACATATGAATCAAATTAAAGATTTGACCTAATCCCTTTTCATCAGCTTCTTATAATAGGTGTTTGTTTGGTATAACGCTCCCACAGGATTGTGTGCGAGCACTTTGTCTTTTGTTACAAGTGTTGTGCATAGGGCATCAGAATATTTATAGAAAAGACTATCATGACCTACACATAACCCTATTATTACATTAAGGTCTGTTTTTTCATTATTGAGTATTTTTGCCTGCAGTATCGGGTTGCACATTATATTTCCAGTTATATTTGTTTTTTTATCATCAACACCTGCTATTTCTGTTTTTTTCATTGCTCCGACTTTACATGCTACGGAATACACTTCAAAATCGTGTTTGTCAAGGATTTTAGCAAATGTTCTGCTTTCTTCCATTAGCCCCACACAGGCAGTTATTCCTATTTTATTCATTTTTAGTCTTTTGGCAAATTCTATGATTTCTTCTACTCTCGTGTATTTGCAGTAGAACTCCTCTTCAATTTCTGCAGATATCCGTGATATCTCTTTGTTGTTGTCTTCATTGTAGAGTTTTTCAATTTCTATTATTTCATCACGTGTTAATTCTTTTGTTGGACAGAATTTAGGATATTCTGAATCTTGGTGTTTGCAGTTTATAATTCCGCAATTGCTACATGAGTAATTTTTCATGATATTTCCTCAATGATTATTCTATTTCCAATATTATTTTTTTAATTTTTCGGCTTTGTAGAAATCCTATTTGATTTTTGCAAAAATTTTTTAAAAATTTATTTTTATTTCTATTTTTACTTATAATCTATTAAAATTGTCTAATTATTCTGTATTAAGATTTACACTTGAAATTTCACATCGATTAGAAAAAATAAGCAATATATAATTATATATAGTAAAATGGAGAATAAATATTA